>NZ_JBFSUX010000001.1:235897-253398 GCF_041467595.1 Vibrio sp. 10N.247.311.13
TAAATTTTGAAGGGTTGGCGTTTAACGTCAATCCTTTTTTATTGCCTATAACACGGCGCTAGTAGAGATTCCCTACTCCTTCCTTCGTCAGTCTAGGGAATGACGGTTAAATATGAGTTTCGTCTGGTTTGTCATCCTCAAGAGTGAGGTACGAGCGAATTGGGGATCTCTTACCTGCTAAGCTCCAAATAACAGACACAAAAAAGCGGAGCCAAATGGCTCCGCTTTTATCGATAGAATGCAAAAAGAATTACTTCTTAGTAAGCTTCTCTTTAATACGAGCTGACTTACCAGAACGCTCACGTAGGTAGTACAACTTGGCACGACGTACTGCACCACGGCGTTTAACTTCGATGCTATCAACCATTGGAGAGTGAGTTTGGAACGCACGCTCTACGCCTTCACCGTTCGAGATCTTACGAACTGTGAATGCAGAGTGTAGACCACGGTTACGAATAGCGATTACAACGCCTTCGAAAGCCTGTAGACGCTCACGGTCACCTTCTTTTACCTTAACCTGAACTACAACAGTGTCACCTGGTGCGAATTTAGGAAGGTCTGATTTTAGTTGCTCTTCTTCAAGAGCCTTGATGATGTTGCTCATTTGTATAAATTCCTAGAATAAACTGATACTAAATTTAATAGGTTACTGCTTGCTTTTCGTTAAGAGCGTTGCTCTTTAATGAATTCAGCCAGTAATTGTTCCTGTTCGTCAGTCAGAGCTAGGTTTTCCAGGAGTTCTGGTCTTCTTAGCCAAGTTCGGCCCAACGATTGTTTTAATCGCCAGCGACGAATGTCCTTATGGTTTCCAGACTTGAGTACCGATGGTACATCTTTATCGTCTAGCACCTCAGGGCGCGTATAATGGGGACAATCTAGCAAACCATTTGCAAAAGAATCTTCTTCTGCTGAAGCGAAATCTCCAAGTACACCCGGAACAAACCGAGATACTGAATCAATCAGCGTCATGGCTGGCAGTTCGCCACCCGTCATCACAAAATCTCCAATCGACCATTCTTCGTCAACTTCAGATTCAATGATGCGCTCATCTACCCCTTCATAGCGACCACAAATAAGAAGTAAATTCTCGTTTGTTGCCAGCTCTTCAACACCTTTCTGGTCGAGTTTACGACCTTGAGGTGAAAGATAGATGACTTTCGTCTTTCCCGGTGCTGCTTGCTTGGCAGTTTTGATAGCGTCGCGCAAAGGCTGAACCATCATTAACATGCCAGGACCACCACCGTAAGGTCTGTCATCAACAGTGCGATGTTTATCATGAGTGAAATCACGAGGATTCCATGTCTCAATAGATAAAAGACCTTTTTTAACCGCTTGACCTGTTACTCCAAAATCAGTAACAGAACGGAACATTTCAGGAAAAAGGCTAATAATGCCAACCCACATGTGTTCTCTCGCTCTGTAATTTGGAGTTAGAATCCAGGATCCCAGTCAACTTCGATCCGGCGAGCTTCGCGATCAACTTTCTTGATCACTTGCTCTTCAAGGTACGGTACTAACCGTTCCTTTTGGCCAAAAGCATCTTTAAGATTTGCTTTGATTACTAGAACATCGTTCGAGCCAGTTTCTAATAGGTCAGTGACCTCACCAAGGTCGTAACCTTTAGTGGTAAAAACTTGCATACCGAACAATTCGCGCCAGTAGAATTCATCTTCTGACAATTCAGGTAACGAAGCAGGGTCAATAGCAATTTCAAAGTTAGTCATCAGTTGCGCGTCTTCACGAACATCTAATCCCGCTAGCTTACATACATAACCTTGGCCATGACGTTTCCAGCTCTCAACTTTGTACTCAACCCACTTACCCTTTAGGTTTAAATACCAAGGGCTGTAATCAAATATGCTTTCAGCATTGTCTGTGTAGGAGAACACTTTGAGCCAGCCACGAATACCATAGGTAGACCCAAGTTTACCCATGACAATTCTATTATTTTGCTCGCTCATAGTTTCTTTACCCTTCATCGACATAAGCTATTTCTCTTTAAAAAAGAATTAAGCCGCTTTTTGAGCGTCTTTAACTAGCTTAGCTACACGATCAGATAGAGATGCGCCTTGACCAACCCAGTGGTTAACACGATCTAGGTCTAGACGTAGACCTTCTTCTTGACCTTGAGCTGTAGGGTTAAAGAAACCTACTTTCTCGATGAAACGGCCAGTTGCAGCGTTACGGCTATCCGCAACTACGATTTGATAAAATGGGCGCTTCTTTGCACCGTGACGTGCCAAACGAATGGTTACCATGTCGTCCTCTTTGCTTTCTTAATAAAATAATTAACCCCAAGTATAAGTAAATAGCTTGGGGTCTCGTGCCAAATTAAAGCCCCGGAATTTTACTCTTATTCCGGTGCAATGCAAGGGCTTTAGCTATTTTTTCACCAACATAGCTGCCGTACACTTTCTGTGACACGGCTAACACTATGAAAAGTAACGTAGCTAAAGCTTACATTTGTAGATTATCGACCAAACGGGTTAAAGCCACCACCCATTCCGCCCATACCTCCACCGCCGCCCATCATGCCTTGCATGTTGCGCATCATGCCTTTCATGCCACCTTTCTGCATCTTCTTCATCATCTTCTGCATTTGGGTGAACTGCTTAAGCATACGGTTTACATCTTGTACCTGTGTACCAGAACCAGCGGCAATACGCTTTTTGCGAGAGCCTTTGATTAGGTCAGGGCGTTGACGCTCTTTCATGGTCATAGAGTTGATGATCGCTTCCATTTGCTTGAACATCTTGTCATCAACTTTATCTTTAACGTTATCTGGTAGCTGAGACATGCCTGGAAGCTTATCCATCATGCCCATCATGCCGCCCATGTTTTGCATCTGACCTAGCTGTTCACGGAAGTCTTCAAGGTCAAAGCCTTTCTTCTCTTTGAACTTCTTAGCCAGTTTCTCTGCTTTCTCGGTATCAACGTTTTTCTGTAGGTCTTCAATAAGAGACAGTACGTCGCCCATACCTAAGATACGAGAAGCAACACGATCTGGGTGGAACGGTTCTAGTGCGTCAGTCTTTTCACCAACACCCAAGAATTTAATCGGCTTGCCTGTGATATGACGAACAGACAGAGCAGCACCACCACGCGCATCACCATCCACTTTCGTCAAGATAACACCGGTTAGTGGTAGCGCATCACCAAAGGCTTTTGCAGTGTTCGCAGCATCTTGACCTGTCATTGCATCAACAACGAACAGTGTCTCTACTGGTTTAATTGCAGTATGAAGCTCTTTGATCTCGCCCATCATCTCTTCATCGATAGCCAAACGACCCGCAGTATCGACAAGTAGCACGTCGTAGAATTTCTTCTTCGCGTGGTCGATTGCAGCGTTTGCAATATCAAGAGGTTTTTGATCAGCTGAAGATGGGAAGAAGTCTACGCCAACATCGCTTGCTAACGTTTCAAGCTGTTTGATTGCCGCTGGACGGTAAACGTCGGCAGACACAACCAAGACTTTCTTCTTGTCACGCTCAGTTAGAAGCTTAGATAGCTTACCTACCGATGTGGTTTTACCCGCACCTTGTAGACCCGCCATTAAGATAACGGCTGGCGGCTGCGCTGCTAGGTTAAGAGCCTCGTTAGACTCACCCATCACCGCTTCAAGTTCAGCTTGAACGATCTTAATGAATTCTTGACCAGGCGTTAGAGATTTAGAAACCTCAACACCCACAGCGCCTTCTTTTACGCGCTTAACAAAATCGCGGACAACGGGCAGTGCAACGTCGGCTTCAAGTAGCGCCATACGTACTTCACGCAGCGTCTCTTTAATATTGTCTTCGGTCAGACGACCTTTACCGCTGATGTTCTTCAGCGTTTTGGATAGACGATCCGTTAAATTATCAAACATAGTTTTCTCTTCGCTCAAAACTGCGACTATTACTGTGAGTATACATTAGCGCGGATTAGAGTCATACCCGTTGTAGAGCGTTAATCATCCGTGCTTGTGATGTGAGACATTATTCACTTGGAATTGAATGAGGTTCGCCATAGCCCCAAAGAGCGATGCGAGGTATAATTCGCCAATTAGTAATCATTAAAATGGATACCATGGACAGTCTTATTGCGATCGCAGCAGCCTTTCTTTATACAATGGCAATTTCCACGATCATTCCAGGTCTCGTGCACCAAACAGGAATCCGTGTAAAAACGGTGTTTATCAGCGCATTACTTGCTCTAGCTTTCCATGCTTGGTTGCTTGGCGATTTGATTTTTAATGCCAGTGGCCAAAACCTCAGTATCTTGAACGTTGCTTCATTAATCAGTTTAATCATATCTGTGGTAATGAGCGGTGCCATGCTCAAAACCCGTCTGTGGTTTATCTTACCCGTCGTCTATAGCTTTGCTGCGCTGAACTTGATGGCTGCCACTTTTCTTCCAAGCACCTTCATCAAACATCTAGAGAATGACCCAAAACTGCTCGTGCACATATCTTTGGCTCTATTCTCATACGCAACGTTAACTATCGGCGCGCTATACGCCCTGCAACTTGCTTGGCTAGATCACAAACTTAAAAAGAAAAAAGCCTTAGTGATAAACCCTAACCTACCTCCTTTAATGATGGTGGAAAGACAGCTTTTCAAGATCATTTTGATTGGTAATGGCTTATTAACAGGTACCTTGTTAACGGGTCTCATCTTCGTGCAAGATATGTTTGCTCAAGGAAAGGCACACAAGGCTGTGTTGTCTTTTATTGCTTGGGTTATCTACTCCATACTTCTATGGGGTCACTATCAGAAAGGTTGGCGTGGACAAAAAGTCACTTGGTTCGCACTTGCCGGTGCCAGCATGCTCACATTAGCCTACTTCGGTAGCCGCTTCGTTCAGGAAATCATCCTGAATTAGTCTGTAATATGAAGGCAAGGTCTCACACACCTTGCCTTTAAAATATTGAGTCCGTTAGATTCAATTGACATCTCGACCATGTTCGGTCATAAATTAATCAAGATACACAAATAGGAAAAGAATAGTTTTGGACGACATATCAACGGGTATCTTATTTGCGCTACTCGCGTGTCTCATTGTAATTTCTGGTTATTTCTCTGGTTCCGAAACGGGCATGATGTCCTTGAACCGCTACCGTTTAAAGCACTTGGCCAATACGGGTCATAAAGGTGCCAAACGTGTAGAAAAACTTCTGAACCGCCCAGACAGATTGATCGGCCTCATTCTCATCGGCAACAATCTCGTCAACATTCTTGCGTCTGCGATCGCGACTATTCTTGGTATGCGCATCTACGGGGATATCGGTGTGGCTATCGCTACTGGTACCCTGACTCTCGTGATCCTAGTATTCGCCGAGGTAACCCCAAAGACCATCGCTTCTCTATTTCCTGAACGTGTCTCTTACGCGAGTAGTATCCTTTTGATGATACTGATGAAGGTGCTATCACCATTGGTGATCTTAGTGAACTTCATTACCAACGGCTTCATTCGTATCTTAGGCGTTAAAGCCAGCCATGATGCAACCGACCACTTGAGCTCCGAAGAGCTTAGAACCGTGGTAAATGAAGCCGGTAGCTTAATCCCTCAACGTCACCAAGATATGTTGGTGTCTATTCTGGATTTAGAGCACGTCACCGTGAACGACATCATGGTGCCGCGTAATGAGATTACTGGTATCGACATCAATGACGACTGGAAATCGATCGTTCGTCAACTTACCCACTCGCCTCATGGTCGCGTAGTGCTGTACCGTGACCAAATAGATGAAGTGGTCGGCATGCTTAGGCTGCGTGAAGCTTACCGTCTGATGCTTGAAAAGAACGAATTCAATAAAGAAACCCTGTTGCGTGCCGCGGATGAGATCTACTTTATTCCTGAAGCGACACCACTCAATATTCAACTGCTTAAGTTTCAACGCAATAAGCAGCGCATCGGTTTGATTGTTGATGAGTATGGCGACATCAATGGTTTGGTTACATTAGAAGATATTCTAGAAGAGATCGTAGGTGAGTTTACCACCTCAATCACCCCAAGCTTATCTGAAGAGATTACTCCGCAAAGCGATGGCAGCTTCTTGATTGAAGGCAGTGCCAATATCCGAGATATCAACAAAGGCTTACAGTGGGCACTGCCTACCGATGGCCCAAGAACGCTGAATGGTTTGATACTGGAACATCTTGAAGATATTCCTGAGAGTCACCTGAGTGTTCAGGTTGCCAGCCACCCAATGGAAATTGTTGAGCTTGAAGAGAACCGCATCAAACTGGTTCGCGTGTTCCCACAGATCGTGAACGGCTAACTGAGTTATCACTGAATCTCTGTCTCGCCCTAAAATACGTTGACGAAAAAGGCCCGGTTCATTGAACCGGGCCTTTTAGTATCTAACTCGCGCTATCTAGGGTAGCTATCAATGACTAGTCGATCTTAAGCTCTTGCAGCATAGACTCTGGCAGTGCCAGTTCATCATTCTTGTTTACAGAGATGCCTGCAGCGATGATCGCATTCGCGATCTCTTTCGCTTCATCCAAAGAGTGCATTGCCGCGGTACCACATTGGTATTCGTTCAGCTCAGGGATCTTATTCTGGTTCTCAACTTTCAGTACGTCTTGCATCGCTGCCAACCAACCGTCAGCCACTTGTTGTTCTGTAGGCGTACCAATCAGGCTCATGTAGAAACCAGTGCGACAGCCCATCGGTGAGATATCGATGATCTCTACATCTGAACCGTTCAATTGATTACGCATGAAACCAGCATATAGGTGCTCTAGAGTATGGATACCTTTCTCAGATAGGATGTCTTTGTTTGGCGCAGTAAAACGCAGGTCAAACACAGTGATGGTATCCCCTTTTGGGGTTTGCATTGTTTTAGCAACACGAACGGCAGGTGCGTTCATGCGTGTGTGATCAACAGTGAAACTATCTAATAAAGGCATTGCTCTTCTCCATGACGGCTGGCTTTAGAAAAACCAGCTTCGATTGTCTTCTAGTTCTTTGCGGCACTGTTTCAGCTGCCATCCATAATCTTTTGCTTGCTGTTCGACTTTGCGCGCCACCTTAATTAGCGATGGCTTGCTGTTGTATGACTTACGCTTATAACCACCACGGCCTTCATGATAAGCCAGGTATTGGTTATATGGGTCCCATAGTGAGATGCCCAATTGACGACGCGTCTCGCTGGTATACCAACCGATGAACATCAATGCATCATCAAAGTTGGTTCTTGAACCACCGTTATTGGTCGCCTTTTGGAAGTCTTCCCAAGCAGGATCTTGAGCTTGTGCATAACCGTAGGCACTGCTTACACGCCCCCACGGTATAAAGCCAAGAATGTAATCTTTAGGTGGGCGCGCATCATGACGATAGCTACTCTCTTGTTTCACAAAAGCCATCGCAACGTTAATCGGCGTTCCCCATTCTTCTTGCATATCCAAGGCATCTTCATACCATGAAGGGTGCTCTCGAAAGATGCTACACAAATTATCTTGCTGCTTTGGCGGTGGCGTTGCACATCCAACCAACAGGCTAGAGACAACACCAACAGTCACTACAGGTAACCATTTACTACTCACTCGAGTAGGCTGACCTAATAAGGCTTGCTTCCTTTCCACCAAAGTCTCGCTATGCTTTTAAATACGAAAAATAATCCGCTAAGAAGCTATCAAAATCTTGAGTGCTTGCTTCTTCACTTTGTTGCTGAGCAATCACAGAACGTTGAACTTCTGCTTCCATCAACTCAGCTGAATATACTTTGTATTGGTGAGCTTTGTGTTGCTGAGCGTACGTTTTACCTAACGCGCAACCCACTTTACCTAAGCCGCCCAATTTTTTGGTCTCTTCTAGCAACTGGCCAGAAATAGTTAGCTCAGGGTTATCAATCCAAGCCTCAAGCGTATCGCATGTTTCTTGGTATGCACGACCACCTTGTTCAGCGTCCATCATCTCGGCAATAGAGCGCAGATCTTTGAAGACACGCTTCGCCCAATCTTGCAGAGACAATCGCTCACCATGACAACCGATTTGCAGCTCTAGACCAACCTGACGACCTTGTAGGATCACCTTGTTCCAGTTATCGCGCCAGCATTCAAGCTCGCAGTTATCCATCTCAGCAGAGTCCGTTAGCACACTCCACGTTAGGAATAAGTCTAGGAAGCGAACCTGCTGCTCATTGATACCAATTGAGCTGAATGGGTTTACATCTAAAGAACGAACCTCAATGTACTCAACACCACCGCGTGCCAATGCTTCAGATGGTTTCTCACCACTCTTCGCCACACGCTTAGGGCGGATTGGAGCGTAAAGCTCATTTTCAATTTGCAGTACGTTGCTATTCAACTGACGGTATTCACCATCAACCTTAGTGCCAATCTCGGCAAATTCTTCTGATGGTGTGCGAATCGCTTGATTCAAACCTTCAAGGTATTGGTCTAGGCTGTTGAAACCAATCTTCAACACACTTTGCGCACTGTTCGTGTAGCCAAGGTCGCTCAGGCGCAGTGCCGTTGCTTTTGGCAGATACAGTGTCTCGCCAATCTTTTCAAAAGGCAGGTTTGTCTCTCTTCCTTTGATGAAAGAAGAACATAGCGCAGGTGAAGCACCGAAGAAGTATGGGATTAACCAACCAAAGCGGTAGTAGTTACGAATCAAACCAAAGTAAGCATCTGACTTAGATTCACAACGCGCTTCTTCAGTTTGCTCTCCAAACAGGCTATCCCAAAAGCTTTCTGGGAAAGAGAAGTTGAAGTGAACACCAGAGATAATCTGCATCAGGCTACCGTAACGACGTTTTAGGCCTTCACGATATAGGGTCTTCATCTTACCGTTATTCGAGGTGCCGTATTGCGCTAGCTGAATGTAATCTTCACTGCCAACGTAACAAGGCATAGAAAGCGGCCATAGTTTTTCGCCGTCTAACTTGGTTTGCGTGAAGTGGTGGATATCAGACAACTGATTCAAAAGCGTCGGAACGTCGTTAGAAACAGGCGTGATAAATTCCAGTAGCGACTCAGAGAAATCGGTCGTTACCCATTCGTTCATCAACGCAGATCCCAAAGCCTCAGGGTGCGGCCCAGTAGCAAGGTGCCCATCTTCCGTGTAGCGTAATGTTTCCCTTTCAACACCACGACCAAATTGAGAGAAGGTCTTAGGGTTGGTTGCAACTTGCTTTAGTCGCGCAGCAAAATCAGTCAAAATTCAGTTCACTTATCTTATATTGTTCTGATTAGAACTATCATAAATTAGGTTGGAGGAGAAAAGTAGAGTCTCTTCCCTCCCCCTTTAATGTGTACTCTAACGAATGATTTCAAGCTCTTCTATTGGAATATCTAACTTTTCTAATTGCGGGCGAAGCGAAGTCGCGTCACCAACAACGATTATTTGATAATCATTCGGGTCAAACCATTTCTTAGATAGCTCGTTTAAGGTCTCTTTTGAAACCGTTTCAACTATCTGATTACGCTGTTGTAGGTAATCTTCATCAAGGCTCAATGCAACAATATTACTCAACAACCCCGCCTTTTGACTTGGCGTTTCGTATTTAAGTGCATCTTGTTGACCGACGGCAAGGCGCATAAATTTCACCTCTTCGTCAGTTAATCCACTTTGGCTAAACTCATTCAGCTCATTAATAAACTCTTGAATCGATGGAACCGTCGCATTCGCCCTTACCTGCGCGCTAAATACCACTGCGCCAGTTTCACGAGTACTTGCGAAGTAACCGCTTGCACCGTAAGTGTAGGCTTTGTCTTCACGTAGGTTCTGGTTGATACGGCTATTGAAGTTGCCCGCTAAGTTAAAGTTAGCTAACTGGCTCAAATACAATTCGCCCGTCGCATCAAACGGCAGGCCCTTACGAACCAAGCGAACAATGCTTTGCGGCGCACCCGGTTTATCAACTAAGTACAGGTGCTGACCAGAAAGCTCTTTAACGATCTGTGGACGCGTTAATGGTGCCGCATCGCCTTGCCACTCTTCAAAGAATTGTAGCTGTTTCCCTACCTCTTTCTTCGAGATGTCTCCCACCACAACAATATTGGCACCTTCTGGTGTGTAATGTTGCGCATAGAATTTTTTCACATCGTCTAAGGTCAATTTCGATAGAGATTCCTTAGTACCATCACTTGCACGAGCAAAAACAGTGTCACCAAACAGCACTTCACGGGTTGCTTGAGAAGCCATCCAGCTTGGCTGCTGATGCTGATACACAACGCCTTCTAGCATCTGTTTCTTAACGCGCTCAAAATCTTGCTCATCGAACTTAGGATCGAATAGAACCTCTTGCACAATCGCTAAGGTTTGAGGCAAGTTTTTCTCTAGCGTCGAGACTGAAATATCTGTGGTGTAGCTGCCCGCACTAATGCTCACGCTGCTACCAAGTTTATCTAAAGTCGCTTGTAACTCTTCAACGGTTCGTTTAGTTGAGCCTTCTTCCATCATCGAAGCCGTTAGGTTCGCTAGGCCTTCTTGCCCTTTGCGAACATAGCGTTCGCCTGCAGGCAATTGAATTTGCAGCTGTACTGTCGGCGTTTCACTGGTCACGGTACCAATTAAGTCAGTGCCATTTGCAAAGTGCATGCGGTACAACTCAGGCATGGTCGCCTCAACACCAAAGTTCACTTCTGGCATCACACTGCGATCAAAGGTATCCGGTGCCTTTCTGAAATCCAGTTGATCTTCCGTCACCTTGCTGTATTCCGGCAACGTACGTGGTGGCGTGGTAAAGGTCGCTTCACGAACCGCCAAATCGAGCTTTTTCTTAGGAACCACACTCAAGGTAACCTTGTGCTTACCTTCGATGAAATCTTGGTATGCCTTGCTCACGCTCTCAGGCGTCACCGCTCGGATTTGATCGAGTTGTGATTCAATGCGATCAGGCTGACCATAGAAGGTTTGGTTCGACGCGAGTTGCGACACCTTACCTTTAACGCTTTGCAATGCAAAAACAGCATTCGCTTCGGCCATGCCAGTGATCTGGTCTAAACGCTCTTGCTCAACGCCCTCTTTCGAGAATTGCTCCAGGGTATCCATCAGCTCTTTATTGAGAACCGTCAAATCGCCTTTTTCACCTGAGTTGCCCATTGCATACACGTACATGGTACACGCCAACTCAGCACAATCATGGAAAGAGCCAGCGCTGACGGCCTTCTGCGTTTTTACGAGGTTTTGATATAGGTAACTGTTGGTACCTGAACCTAACACGTTAGACAATGCATTCAGTGAAGCTTGCGTCTCTTCACCGCGATACGTTGTTGGCCAACCCACCAGCACCATCGGCTGACGAATATTGTCTTCTAAGGTGATGTATTTATCTTCTGTTAGAACAGCAGGTTGCTTCTCTGCCGCCTTCACTTCAGGGCCTTGAGGAATTGAACCAAAGTACTTGTTAACCCATTCTAGCGTGTCATCAACGTCGATATCACCACCAATCGTTAACACGGCATTGTTTGGGCCGTACCAACGCAGGAAGAACGCTTTAAGATCATTCACGTCAACACGGTCAAGATCTTCAACATAGCCGATTGGTTGCCAAGAGTAAGGGTGACCTTCAGGGTAAAGCGCTTCGCTCATGCGTTCCCACATCAAGCCGTAAGGACGATTTTCGTAGCTCTGCGCTCGCTCGTTCTTGACCGTGCCTCTTTGAACCTCAAATTTCTTCTGAGAAACAGCATCCAACAAGAAGCCCATTCGGTCTGATTCTAACCACAACATTTTCTCAAGTTGGTTAGAAGGAACAGTTTCAAAATAGTTGGTGCGGTCACGGTTGGTCGTGCCGTTTAACGAGCCACCCGCTTCGGTAATGATCTTAAAGTGCTGTTGGTCACCAACGTTCTCTGAACCCTGGAACATCATGTGCTCAAAGAAGTGAGCAAATCCCGACTTGCCTATCTCTTCACGTGCTGAACCGACGTGATAAGTTACATCAACATGCACCAACGGATCGGAATCATCAGGGGAAAGAATAACTGTCAGACCGTTTTCAAGCTGATACTTGGTGTAAGGAATCACTACTTTATCTTTAGAGGGCTTAACCTCTTCTAACAGAGTGACACCTTCAGGTAACGAGGAAAAGAAGGGCGTTGAGCTAGGTACATTGTAAGAACAGCCAGCAATGGCGATAAGAGAAAATGTACCAAGTAAAACCTTTTTCATAGGTTCTCCTTAGAAAAAACCGAAGTAGATAGCAGCAAGTAAGCTATAGCGAGCGGCTTTGCCAATCGCTATCAAAATAACGCTAGGGATGAATTTCATTCTTAGCCAACCCGCAGCGAGACACAAAGGGTCACCAATGATCGGTAACCAACTAAATAACAGTGTCCAGTAGCCATAGCGACTCAGCCAAGCCATAGCCTTATGACCATGCTTTTCAGATTGAGTTCGATTAGGCAACCACAAACCAATCCAATAGTTAGTCAGGCCGCCTAAGGTATTGCCTAATGTCGCCACTAGAATGATCGATGAGGTTGAAAACTGATCTAAGCTCAATGCAGCCACAAGGCTAGCTTCTGAACCACCGGGGAGTAACGTGGCACTCAAGAAGCCACTAATGAAGAGTACCCACAGCGCCGAGTCCGAGAACCACAGCGCGATATTTTCAAAAAGGGAGTTAAAAAATTCTAACACTGCCTATCAACTTTCTTGCATTTTAAGTAGCACCTTGCCTCTGGTGTGTCCGGTTTCAACCTGCAGGTGCGCCGACTGCGCCTCGTCTAATTGGTAGATACCTTGAATTTCTGTTTTGAGTAATCCGACACTGACCATGTAAAGCATAGTGTCCATTTGCTCAGGGCTTGGTTCAACCAGCATGCCTGATGCAGTAAAACCTAATAGTGTGGCTTTTTCGCAGATAAGTTCTGCAGATAGAGTCGGCACAGTCACGACTCGCGCGTCATCTTTTAGGCACTTCAATGCATCAAGCGCGGTATCGCCGCCGACCAAGTCAATCAACACATCGACATCAGATACTCTTTCTGATGCTGGTGCAAACTTATAGTTAATCGCGTGAGCACCTAGCGTCGCAAGGTAATCAAGGTTGGCTTCGCTGCAGGTTGTGTAAACCTCTGCTTTTGCTGCCACTGCAATTTGAACCGCAAGGTGACCAACGCCGCCCGCGCCCGCCAAGATAAGCACGCGGTCGCCTTCTTTCACTTCGGCTTTGTTGAGCGCTTGTGCCGCTGTTTGACTCGCGAGTGGTAATGCAGCTGCCGCTTCTAGAGTGACAGAATCAGGAACCATACTTAATGCAGCTTCTGGAACACACACATATTGGCTGTAACCGCCACCTTGCAGTGGAAAACCAATAAAGCCAGCTACGTTATCACCAACAGTAAAGCGTTCAGCCTGTTCGCCTAGCGAGACAATTTGCCCTGAAATATCGTAGCCAGGTACCCAAGGTAGGTTATCTTTGTTTTGTGCTGCCGCCCAACCAAGGCCCGCTCGGGTTTTGACATCAATCGGATTAATGCCTGAAAAGGAAACTTTAACCACCACTTCTCCAGCCTTAGGCTCAGGGATCGCACTGGTTTGAATACTTAGGTTTTCGACGCCGCCGAATTGAGTAATCGCAATCTGTTTATTTTCCATTTCCACATTTCCTTGATTGATAAAAGCCCTAGTGAGCAAGCACCCTAATTAATAAAAAGAAAGGGATGCGAAAGCATCCCTTTGACTATAAACCATTTAATAAGGCTAAGTTAACCGCTCATTCGTAAATTGACGACCAATTAACGTAACGATACATGACCCAGCAAATCCACTAGCCCACGAGAGCTAATAGAATACCCGCCGCAACCGCACTACCAAGTACACCGGCTACGTTCGGGCCCATTGCATGCATCAACAAGAAGTTCTGAGGGTTTGCCTCAAGACCAACCTTGTTCACAACACGTGCCGCCATTGGAACCGCTGATACGCCAGCTGCGCCAATCAGTGGGTTGATGTCCTCTTTCGAGAATCGGTTCAACACCTTAGCCATCAATACACCACCCGCCGTACCGATACTGAACGCGACCGCACCTAAACCTAGAATACCCAATGTTTCTAAGTTCAAGAACGTATCCGCTTGAAGCTTAGAACCAACCCCTAGACCTAGGAAAATAGTTACAACGTTAATCAGTTCGTTTTGAGCTGTTTTTGAAAGGCGATCAACCACACCCGCTTCACGCATTAAGTTACCCAAACAGAACATACCAACTAGAGGTGTTGCTGAAGGTAGGAACAAAATCGTCATCAGTAGTACAGCAAGCGGGAAAAGAATCTTCTCGGCTTTGCTAACGTGACGAAGTTGAGCCATCTTAATTTTGCGCTCTTCAGGAGACGTTAACGCTTTCATGATTGGTGGCTGAATGATCGGAACCAAAGCCATGTAGCTATAAGCCGCTACTGCAATGGCACCTAAAAGATCCGGAGATAACTTACTCGCCAAGAAGATCGCAGTTGGGCCATCGGCACCACCAATGATCGCAATTGACGAAGCATCGGCCATCGAGAACTCCATTCCTGGAACGTAGTTCAGCAAGATCGCGCCAAATAGCGTCGCGAAGATACCAAACTGAGCCGCAGCCCCTAGCCACAACGTTTTAGGGTTCGCAATCAACGCACCGAAGTCCGTCATCGCACCAACACCCATAAAGATCAGCAGTGGGAAAATACCTGTCTCAATACCAATGTAGTAGACGTAGTAGAGCAAACCACCTGGATCAGTAAACCCAGCATTTGGAATGTTTGCTAATACAGCACCAAAACCAATAGGCAGTAGAAGTAACGGTTCAAATCCTTTACGAATTGCCAAAAACAACAGTAAGCAACCAACCAGCATCATACAGATCTGGCCGAACTCAAAGTTCGCAATCCCTGTTTCAGACCATAAGGTCATCAATCCTTCCATGGTACTCCCTTACGCTAAGCTTAGTAGTGGAGCGCCTACAGTAACTGCATCGCCTTCTTTAACATTCAATTCTTGAACGATACCACCACGAGCAGCACGAACTTCCGTTTCCATCTTCATCGCTTCTAGGATTAGTAGAACGTCGCCTTCAGAAACCTCAGTACCCGCCTGAACGTTTACTTTAAAGATGTTACCCGCCAATGGAGCTGGAACCGCTTCAGCGTCAGACGCTGCTACTGGTGCAGCCTGAGCAGGTTTTGCAGATGGCGCCACCGATGTCAGTTCACCTTGTGGGCCAACTTCAACATCGTAAACTTGACCATCAACCTTCACGCTGTAGCTTTCAATACCACCAGAAGCTTGTACAGGAGCTGCAGCAACTGGAGCCGCAACTTCTAGCGTTGGTGCAGGTTCAAATGCTTCAGGATTACGACGGTTCTTAAGGAACTTAAGACCCACTTGTGGGAAGAGCGCGTAAGTCAGTACATCATCAACCGTATCTTCAGCTAGAGAGATACCCTCTGATTTCGCTTTCTCTAACAGATCCGTCGTTAACGTATCCATTTCAGACTTAAGTAAATCAGCAGGACGACAAGTAATCGGCTCTGCACCGTCTAGAACTTTCGCTTGCAGTTCAGCATCCACTTCAGCAGGAGCTTGACCGTATTCACCTTTCAGTAGACCAGCAGTCTCTTTCGTGATGCTCTTATAGCGTTCGCCCGTTAAGACGTTAATAACCGCTTGAGTACCGACAATCTGAGAAGTTGGTGTTACTAAAGGAATGTAACCAAGCTCTTTACGTACGCGTGGGATCTCTTCTAGAACTTCATCCATGCGATCGGCGGCGCCTTGCTCTTTAAGCTGGCCTTCCATGTTAGTTAACATTCCGCCAGGAACTTGAGCGATTAAGATGCGAGAATCGACACCTTTTAGCTGACCTTCCCATTTCGCGTACTTTTTACGTACATCACGGAAGTAAGCCGCGATGGGTTCGATTTGGTCTAGTTTAAGATTCGTGTCGCGCTCTGTACCTTCTAACATCGCAACAACCGTTTCGGTTGGCGTATGACCGTAAGTACAGCTCATTGAAGAAATAGCGGTATCTAGAATGTCGATACCCGCTTCAACGGCTTTAACCGCTGTTGCAGTCGATAGACCAGTTGTCGCGTGGCTATGCAGTGCCAGAGGAACGTCACACGATGCTTTGATACGTGTAATCAGCTCTTCTGCTTCATACGGCTTTAATAAACCTGACATATCTTTGATACATAGTGAGTGACAACCTAGGTCCTCTAGGCGCTTAGCCAAATCAACCCAAGTATCTGAATTGTGGACCGGACTGGTTGTGTAAGACAACGTACCTTGAGCGTGGCCACCAACGTCGATCGTTGCTTTCACTGCTTTTTCAAAGTTACGCACGTCATTCATCGCATCAAAGATACGGAATACGTCCATGCCGTTTTTATGGGCACGTTCAACAAATTTTTCTACTACATCATCCGCGTAGTGACGGTAGCCCAATAGGTTTTGACCACGCAGTAGCATCTGCATTGGTGTGTTTGGCATCGCTTTTTTCAGCTCACGCAAACGCTCCCATGGATCCTCGCCAAGAAAACGGATACACGAATCAAACGTCGCGCCGCCCCAAGTCTCAAGTGACCAGTAACCGACTTTATCCAGTTCTGCCGCAATTGGCAGCATATCTTCGATACGCATACGAGTAGCAAATAGTGACTGGTGCGCGTCACGAAGTACCACATCTGTGATAGCTAGTGGTTTAGACATGCTCATAAACTCCTTTTTAATCCTTTAAATACTACTTAGCAGTAGACGCACGGTATTGATGAACCGCGGCCGAAATTGCAGCCACTACCTGTGGACTAACAGCTGAAGGGTTTGATTGTGATTTTTGAATTTTTTTAGGTGCTGCGATCGGCTCTGGTACTTCTTCTGGTACCAGTTTTGACATCAACCGAACGAGGTAAACTAGAATAGTTAGGAAAATAAAGACAACGGACATCCCCGTTATCATTAGAGTCGCCGCATCTCCTAGCAGGCTTCCAATATTAGTCATGTTGCTTCCTTTCTTCGTCATCCTGACATACGTACAGGATTTCAGCGAATAGTGATCCCGACCCATGGATTATCTCGATTGGTAAAAGTTTGTCAATTTTGTTTAAGGTTCTGTTACGGATAACGCACACATAAGGTTAATTATTCGCCTATCAGATCACATAAATCTGTCAAATACGTCATTTTTAGATATTTAAACTGTGACTTAAACGGGGCTTTTCTGGGAATTGATATGAGAAAGGTGGAATAACAAAGAAGCAATCAAGAACTACTTTAAATACAACAAGTTAAACAACGAACAAATTTAACATTGTCGCAACAAATTTGCAGCAGACATAAAAAAAGCCTCGTATAAACGAGGCTTTTTCTAATAATGTGGCGCGCTCTGGAGGATTCGAACCTCCGACCGCCTGGTTCGTAGCCAGGTACTCTATCCAGCTGAGCTAAGAGCGCACGGTTTTAATATCAATTCATTGTTACTAACAACAGATCAATATAAGGATTTCATTCTTATAAGAAAAAAGCCCTAAATAGTGGCGCGTCCTGGAGGATTCGAACCTCCGACCGCCTGGTTCGTAGCCAGGTACTC